>NZ_JBHVKW010000001.1:284666-329533 GCF_042797905.1 Amycolatopsis sp. NPDC057786 | reverse complement strand
GCCTCCTTCCTTGCGCCAGGCGCAAGGAAGGAGGCCATCATGTACTCACGGTCGGCCCTAACCGTCCTCGTGGTCTGATCCTGACGAAAGTGCAGGCTCCCGCCTGACCTTCGCCCGCTGTCCAGCGTCGTCCCTATCGGCGACGCTTCCGCCATGAACGGGAAAACCGGCCGATGGATCGGCGGACTGGCACTGATTCTCGCCCCGCTCGTGTGGTTCGCGGGCCTGTTGCTGCGGCATCTGGTGCTCAAGGACTTCACGCCGGAGCAAGTCGCGTGGTTCGACCAGCAGCCCTTCGCCGCGCCCGGACAGCTGGCCGCGTACGCCGCGAACCCGGGCTTCGTAACGGCCGCGTACTCGGTCTTCCTCCTGGGAGCGGTCCTCCTGTTGCCGGCCTTCCTGATGCTGGCGAAGGTCGTCGCGGCGAAGGCGCCGGCGCTGGCCGCCTGGGGTTTCCTGCTACTCGCGTTGGGTTTGTTCGCGCGGGTCTACTTCGCCGGTGTCGACCTGAACGCCTTCGAGCTCGTCGACAAACTCGGTCTGGACCAGGCGACGAGGCTGGTGATGGACGACTACGTCGACCTCTCGTACGGGTTGTGGCGGCTCCCGGTCACCGCGTCGGTCGGCCAATACGCCGGGGGATTGCTGCTGGCCATCGGGGCGTTCCGGGCAGGCACCTTCGGCATCGCACGGGCGCTGCTGTTCCTCTGGCCGTGCACGCTTTGGATGGGAGTGCTGAAGGAAAGCGAGTTCCTGAGCGTCGTCACCGCGGTGGCTCTCGGCCTGGCGCTCGTCCCGCTCGGCGTCCGCGTGCTGTTCGACCGTCAGGTGGGGGAGACGAGCCCCGCCTCGTAGGCGAGGACGATCGCCTGTGCCCGGTCCCGCAACCCGAGTTTCGCCAGTATCCGGCCCACATACGTCTTGATGGTCTGCGCCGAGAGCACCAGATCCGCGGCGATCTCCGGATTCGACCGTCCTTTCGCGATCAACCGCAGCACTTCCCGCTCGCGTTCGGTGAGCACGTCGAACCTCGCCGGGGACGGCCGCGGAACCGGCGCGCTCGCCACGAAGTTCGCGATGAGCCGCTTCGTGACCGCGGGGGAGAGCAGGGCGTCACCGGCGGCGACCACTTCGATGGCGTTGATCAGTTCGGCCGACGGCGCGTCCTTCAACAGGAACCCGCTCGCGCCCGCCCGCAACGCTTCGTAGACGTAGTCGTCCAGATGGAACGTCGTCAGGACGAGCACTTTCGGCTTCTCGCCGTCACCTTCGAGCAGTCGCCTGGTCGCTTCGAGACCGTCCATCACCGGCATCCGGATGTCCATCAGGACGACGTCCGGGGGCGTGGCCAGCGCGGAGACGCCCGCGAGCGCCGCGATCCCGTCGCCCGCTTGGCCCACCACGTCCAGACCCGGTCGCGCGTTCAGCAGGCCGGCGAAACTCTCCCGCACCAAGGCCTGGTCGTCGACGATGAAAACGGTCGTCACGTGTCGTCCACCCCCGGGAGATCCAGCTTGACGGCCACGCGGAAACCGCCGTCGGCCCGCGGCCCGGCCTCGTGGGAACCGCCGATCAGCGTAACGCGTTCGGCGATCCCGGCGAGGCCGGTGCCGTCGCTCGAACCAGGCTCGGTGGGCCGTGCGGGCGGTCCGTTCTCGACGAGGATCTCGAGCTCGGCGGGTTTTCGCCGCATCACGACGTCCACTTCCGCACCTGGGCTGTGCCGGGCCGCGTTGCTCAGAGCCTCCTGAAGGATCCGGTACGCGGCCAGTTCGATCAGCGCGGGAACGCCTTCCCCGCCGGAGATCTCCGCGCGGACCTCGATTCCGGAGGCCCGGCAGCCGTCGATCAGCGACGGCACCTCCGCGAGCCCCGGCTGTGGTTCGTGCTCCGGCTCGGCCTCCGCGTCCCGCAGCACGCCGACCAGCCGCCGGGCCTCGTCGAGCGCTTCCCTCGCCGCGACCCCGATGGCGCGGAACTCGTCCTCCGCGGCCTCGGACACGTCCGGGACGCGGTAGCGCGCGCTGTCGGTCCGCAGCGCGATCAGCGAAAGGTGGTGGCCGATGATGTCGTGCAGTTCCCTGGCGATCAACGCGCGTTCCTGCAACGAGGCCCGTTTCGCCCGCTCCTCGACCGTCGTGCGCTCGGCCGCGTCGGCCTGCTCCAGTGCCCGGCGGCGTTGCTGCATCCCGTAGCCGGCCACGATGGTCGCGGCCACCACGATCAACGACCACACCAAGGTCTTCGTGCCCGCGCGCGGTAACTGCGCGATGCCCGCCGCGACGGCCAGCGTCACGGCGATGGTCGAGATCCCCCTGCCCTGCCCGGGTTTCGTGCGGGCGAGCGTCAACGCGAGCACCGGGAGATACGGCAGGACGTGGACCTGCAACGGCCAGTCCGACAGGGTCGGGCCGAACAGCGTGCGGCCGGCGGGGAAGTTGACCGCGATGATCGCGCTGACCATCCCCGCCGCCGCCACCCGGACGGCGGTCAGCGGACGCTTGACGACCAGCAACGGCGGCACGATCTGCAGGAGCAGCAGGAAGAAGACCAGCGGCACGCTGCTGCCGCCGAGGTAACGCGCCCATGTGCCGTAGGTCAGGCCCACCAGCACCGTGAGCGCGGATCCGGCGAGGAGTGTCTTGACCCAGACCGGGCCGCGCCACCAGGCCGACGGCGGTTCCAGATCGGCGTCGCGTCCGGTGAGGAGCGCCCACCCCAGTGAACCGCCGTACGAGTCCATGGCTCGACGCTAACGACGCCGCGGACCGGGCACATCCCCTCGTTGGGGACACCGGGAGTCCCCAACGAGGTGACGCGGACTGCTCGCTCGGGCGGGATGTGCCGGACGGTGGCACGCGGTCAGGCTCGCCTCATGAACGACATCAGAGGGCTGATCCGGCTGTCCGCGTTCGCGTGGCTGTCCGTGGGACTGGTCATCGCGGTCTACGTCGAGATCGTCAACGCCGGCGCGGTCGATCCGCTCGCGACCACCTTCAGCGAGTACGTCCACGTCGGCGAGGGCACGCGGCTCGTCGGGGTCGCCATGCTGGCCGTCGGCTTCGGCGCGCTGACCGTCGCGGGCGGCGTCCACCTGTCCGGGGCGGTGTGGGCGGCCAGGCTCGTCGCCCTGTTCGGCATCGGGCTGTGCGTGCTCGCGGTGTTCCCGCAGGAGCCGATGGATCAGCCGCTGACCTGGTACGGCGCGATCCACCGGCATGCCGCGCTCGCCGCCTTCGCCGCGTTGCCGCTGGCAGGACTGGTTCTCGGCGCGGCCCGGCGGCTGTCCTACGCCGCGCTGGCCGCGATGGTCGTCTTCGTCGCGACGTTCCTGGTCGACGCCCGCGCGGTGAGCGGGCTGGCCGAACGGATCCTGCTGATCCTCGAGCTCGCGCTGCTGGTCGCCTTCACCCGCCGCGGTGGCTTTGTGATGCAACCTCGTGCAACTCTTTCTTTCGTGGCCCGGACGTCGTTTCCTTGTAGGGACTTGGCGCGGCAGCGGAGGACATGTGGGCGAAGCGGTTGCGGGGATCGTGGCGAACCCCGCTTCGGAGCGTGACATCCAGGGCCTGCGTTCGGCACTGAGGGTGGCCGGCGTCGGCCGCGTGATGGTGTGGACCGACGCGGGGAAGACCATCGGCGCGGTCCGCCGGATGGTGGACGCGGGTGCCAGCGTGATCATCTGCCTCGGCGACGAGACCATGATGCGGGCGGCGGCGGCCGCCTGCGGCGACGTGCCGCTGCTGATGTTGCCCGCCGGAGGCGCCGACGAGTCCACCGTCGCCGGGCTCGCCGCCGGGCTCGTGGCCACCCATCAGGTGGACACGGACCTGGTCACGAACCGCGCGACCGTGCTCGAGGTCGTCACCAAGGCCCGCCGCGAGATCGCGCTGACCGACGTCAGCGTGTGCTCCGAGAGCCGGTGGGACTCCGCGTCGCTGACCGAGCTGTACTGCACGTTCGCCGTGCCGGACGGGGTCGGGCTGTCGAGTATTCCCGGGCGGCTGTGCCCCAGTCCGAAGTCCACTGTGGATGGTGTCGCGGTGTCGCTCGGGCCGGTCGACGAGACGCCGTACGTCGTGCAGGCGCCGATCGCGCCCGGCGAGGTCCGGGCGGTGGGCGTCCGTGGCTGGAGCGTGCTGTACGCCGGGGTCCGGGTCGATCTCGCCGCCGCCGGCGGCTCCATCGCGCTCGACGGCCAACCGCATTTCGTGCTCAAGCAGGGAGAGAGCGCTTTCGTGGAGCTGAAGCCCGACGGCCCGTGGTGCGTCGACGTCCGCGCCGTGATGGCCGAGGCCACCAGGACCGGTCTGCTGCTGGGCCGGAAGCCTGCGGAGGTCGTTCCCACGCCCCGCCTCGCGGACGCGCCCTTCTCCGGGTAAGCCGCGCCCAGGTCACAGAGACCTTCCGCTCCCCGGGACCTCCGGGCACACTGGCCTGAACAGAGCAGAGGAGTGGGCCAGGTGCAGCTGGAGGCGGCGCTGCCGGTCGGCGCGGACCCGCGGCGGCACGCGCGTGCCCTCGCCGAGGTGCGCGAGGCGGCGCTCGCCGGAACCACGCTTCCGAGTGCTCCGCGAGCGGTCATCGGCGCCTCCTGGCAGCGTATGCGGCGTCTCGGCCTGGACCCGGATCGCGGCTCGCCGTCGTCCGCGCTCACCCCGGACCAGCTGGAATCCCGCCGTCGCGGTAGCGGCCTCGCCTCCGTCCTCCCCGTTCTGCGCGGCGGCCTGATCAGCCTCGCCGAGCAGGCCGCGCACATCATGGCCGTCGTCGACGCCGACGGCCGTGTCCTCTGGCGTGACGGCAGCACCGCGGTCCGCCGCCGCGCCGACGGGCTCGGGTTCGTCGAAGGGGTCGGCTGGCACGAGCGCGCCGCGGGCACCAACGCCATCGGCACGGCGCTGGTCGCCCGGCATCCGGTCCAGGTCTACTCGGCCGAGCACTACGTCAGCAACCAGCACGATTGGACCTGCGCCGCCGCGCCGCTGCACGATCCGAGGGACGGCAGGCTGCTCGGCGTCGTCGACCTCTCCGGGCCGGCCTCCACCGTGCACCCGACGACTCTCGCCCTGGTCGATACGGTCGCGAAGCTCGCCGAAGCGCATCTGCGCACCACCCATCTCTCGGATCTCGAACGGCTGCGTGGCCTCGCCACGCCGCTGCTCGCCAAGGTGAAGGGCCGGGCGGTCATCGCCGACCCGCACGGCTGGATCGCGGCCTCGGCCGGTCTCGTGCCGGTCGGCCGGATCGCGTTGCCGAACGACGCCGCTCCCGGCCGCACCTGGCTGCCGACCTACGGCGAATGCCTGCTGGAGCCGCTGCCCGGCGGGTGGCTCGTCCGGCTCACCGAGGGGGAGGACGCGCCGCCGACACGGGTCGTACTCGATCTGAGGTCGTCGCGTGAGAGCACGCTGCGCGTCTCGGGCGCGGCGGGGACCTGGTCGCATCGGCTGAGCCCGCGGCACGCGGAGATGCTGTACGTCCTCGCGCGGCATCGCGAAGGCAGGTCGGCGTCGGAACTGTCGCGCGACCTCTTCGGCGACACCGGCCGCACCGTCACCGTCCGCGCGGAGATGTCCAGGATGAGGCGGCATTTCGGCGGGTTCCTGCTGGCCAGGCCGTACCGGTTCGGCGACGACGTCGAGGTCGTCGTGGAGCGGCCGTCCGACGGCGAGGTGCTCCCGCATTCGGTCGCGCCCGCCGTCCGCGCCGGCCTGGAAAAAGGCCTTTGACCCTGTCCGGAGATCACGTGCCGATGACACACGCCGGTGTCACTGGCTGCGCTGATCCGGACTCGGATACCTTCTTTGCGGGTAGAGCCAATGGGGAGGATCGGCGATGACGAGCACAGTGACCCGGCCGGGGCCGCCGGGGAGCCCCGAGCCGCCCCCCGCGCCGGGAGGTCGCGGAGGGATCGCCGGGCTGCTCGAACTGCCGGGCAACGGGATCCGCGCGGTCGTCCGGTCCGCGGCGACCACGCCGGGCAGGCTGTCGGTGATCGCGATCGGGCTCGTCCTGCTGTCGCTGGTCGCGGGCCTGTTCGGCACGCTGGCCGCGCAGGACAAGAAGGACACGATCAACGGTCTGATCGACCACCGCGAACCGCTCGCCGCCGCCGCGCAGCAGGTCTACCGCGCGCTTTCGGACGCCGACGCGACCGCGGCCAGTTCCTTCCTCTCCATCGGCACCGAGCCGCTCCCGATGCGCCAGCGGTACGAACGCGACATCGCGGAGGCCGGGGCGGCGCTGGCGAAGGCGGCATCGGACTCCTCCGGTGTCGGTGAGGCGGCCGAGCAGATCAACATCCTCAGCCGCGAGATCCCCGTCTACACAGGACTGATCGAGACCGCGCGCACCTACAACCGGCAGGGTTTCCCCGTCGGTGCCTCGTATCTCCGTGAGGCGTCGGAGCTGATGCGGTCGAAGATCCTTCCCGCCGCACAGGAGCTCTACCGCACCGACACCGACCGGCTCGCCGCCGAACAGGACGACGCGACCGGATTCCCTTGGCTGGCAACGGCTTTGGTGCTCGCCCTGCTCGCCGCGCTGATCGTCACCCAGGTGCACCTGACCCGGAAGACCAACCGGGTGCTGAACGTCGGGCTGGTCGTCGCGACGGTGTCGGTGGTGGTGGCCCTCCTGTGGGGCGCGGCTGCGCTGATCGTGCAGAGCTCCCTCGTCGGCAGCGGTGAAGATGACGGCTCGCACCAGGTGGACGTCCTCGTCCGCGCCCGGATCGCGGCATTGCAGGCTCGAGCCAACGAAACGCTGACCCTCGTCGCCCGTGGTGACGGCGCGGCGTACGAAAAAGACTTCATCGATCTCGCCGGGCAACTCGGCGGGACGGACGGCCAGGGCGGCCTGCTGGGTGAGGCCCGCGGTCTCGCCGCGGGTGGCGCGGCCGCGGACAAGGTGGACGCGGCCATCCAAGCGGCGTCGGCCTGGTTCAAGGCGCACGGTCAAGTGCGGCGGCAGGACGACGACGGCTCCTATCAGGACGCCGTCGACACCGCCATCCGTGACGACAAGCAGGACGGCGCCGCCAGAGCGTTCCTGCGGCTCGACGAGAACCTGGTGGCCGCGATCAACGTGGGACGGCAGGAATTCCTCGACGACACCCGCGACGCCGAACGCGCGCTGACCCTGCTCGCGCCGGGAATCGCGGTACTGGCGCTTATCGCGGCGGCAGGGGCCGCGTTGGGAATCCGTGAACGGCTGAGGGAGTACCGGTGATGCGGAACGGTCTGCGAACGGCCGTGCTCGGCGCGGTCTTGGTGCTGGCGACGGCTTGTGGCAGCGCGGGGACACCGGTCGACCCGGCCCCCGTCGGCGAGGTCGCGCCGCCGCAGCCCGCGAACGTCGGCGGTGCCGACAACGCAGGCGGTGGCGGAACGACCGACACGAGCTGCAATCCGCTGGCGAGTCTGCGGCCGACCAACGGCACGTCGATCACGAGCGGTTCGACGATGGCGAAGATCAAGGAGAACGGCAAACTCGTCGCGGGGGTCGACCAGACGACGTTCCTGTTCGGTTTCCGGAATCCGACTTCGGGTCAGCTCGAAGGCTTCGACATCGACATGGTCAACGAGATCGCGAAGGCGATCTTCGGCAGCGCGGAAGGCCGTGTGCAGTTCCGGGCGATCCCGTCGAAACTGCGGGAAGAAGTGCTCGAGAAGAAGCAGGTCGACATCGTGGTGCGGACCTACAGCATCACCTGCAGCCGGCTGAAGAAGGTCAATTTCTCGACGGCGTATTACCAGGCGGGGCAACGGATCCTGGTCGAATCCGGGTCGAAGGTCGGGAACCTGTCGGACCTCGGCGGGCGGCGGGTGTGCGCGACCAAGACGTCGACCTCGCTGACGAAGATCGCGGCGGATCCGTCGAAGCCCGTGCCGGTCTCGGTGGACAACTGGTCGGACTGTCTGGTGATGCTGCAGCAGAAGCAGGTCGAGGCCGTGTCGACGGACGACGTCATCCTCGCCGGGATGCTCGCGCAGGACCCGACGCTGAAGATCGTGGGGAGCCGATTCACCGAGGAGAACTACGGCATCGGTGTCCCGAAGGAGAACGAGGACATGGTGCGGTTCGTGAACGCCGTGCTGGAGAACGTGCGTGGCGGCGCGTGGCAGGCGAGCTACGCGAAATGGATCGGCAACAAACTCGAGGGCGGGACGCCGCCTTCGCCCGTGTACAAGTGAGAACGGGCCGTTCGGGTTTCGCTCCCGAACGGCCCGCTTCGGCTCAGGGGGATTTCTCGCCGATCACCGGCGGCACCGGCTTCGTTTCGCCTTCGTAGCCGCCGAACAAGACGTCGGCGTCCTCCTCCTGCAGGTAGTTCGGGGCCTTCTTTTCCTTGTCCTCTTCCTTCTGGCCCCTGCCGCCCGGAGCGCCGCCGGCACCCATCGCGCCCGGCCCGCCGCTCTTGCCCGCGGCGGCCGCGCCACCCCGGGTGATCCGCTCCTCCGGCAGCTTGCCCGCCCCGGACCCGCCGCCCTTGCCCGCGAGCTTCTCGGCCTCACCGGCCGAAACCTTGCCGCCCGCGAGCCGCTCGGCGACATTGCCCGACCCGCCATTGCGCCCGAACCCGCCGCCTCCGCCACTGGTCAACCGGTTCGCCGCACTGCCGCCGGGTCCGCTCGTCGTCCGGCCGGGTTTGCCGCGATACTGCTCGCTGCCCAACCGGCCGAGCCCGCTGGGGCCGGGCGTGTTCAGCGCTGCCAACCCCGGCGTCGGCCCAGGCCTGAAGGGCCCCGGCTGCCCGCCGACCGGCTGCCCCGGCGCCGGCCCTCCGGTGTGCCCGCCACCCGTGGTGATCCCAGGCCCCGGCGCCGGCCCGCTCGGACCACCCGGCCCGGGCGTCGCGGGGCCGCTGTTGGGGCCCGGCCCGCCGCTGAAACCGTGGACCTCGGTCCCCCCGGAGAACCCGGACGCCGACGTCGAGTCACCCATTTCCGGCGGCGGGGCGAACGTGGGCTGCTTGGAGTTGACGTCGAAGAGCGACTGGTCGTAGGTGTGCATCACCTGCGCGGCCTGCTGGTGCGCCTGGAACGACTGCTCCTGCTTGGCCGAGATGTTGCCGACCGTGTCCACCGCGCCGGCGAAGTTCCCCGTCGCGAGCTGGTTGAGGGCGTTCTTGTACTCGGCGTTGCGGTCGAAGGGGACCTCTTCGGGCATGGAGTTCTTCGCGGTGGTGGCCGCGGCGGCGGACTGGGAGAACCGGTTGGACGCGAGATACGCGCCGTCGCCCGCGGTGTCGGCCCATTTGCTGATGTCGGCGAAGAAATCGGTGACCGACTTGGCGCCGTCGCCCTGCCAGTGCTCGCCCTCTTTGCCGATCGCGTCGCGGACGGCGTTGCTGAAGGTGTTCAGGGAGTTGCCCTGGTTGTTCCAGAGCTCGCCCTTCTCGTCGATGTCCTGCGGATCGAGGTCCTGCGTGACCATGTTCTTCAGCTCGCCGTGCGGGACCGCTTCATAGCGCTGGTCCGACGGATTCAGCCCGGCGCGGAACTGCTGACCTTGCGCCAGCGTCGCTGCCTGGTCGGCCGAGTACTGCCCCGCCTTCGCTTCAGCCGTCAACCTCGCCGTCAGGGAGTTGCCGCCGGGACCGGCGTTGGCCTCGTCGTACGTTTCGGAGTACCGCTTGGCCTCGTACGTCCGGCCGGTGTTGCCCATCGCCGAGAACTTGCTGTCGAAGTCGTCCTGGCCGACGTTGACCATGGTCCCTCCCGTTCCGTAGTCAGTTGCCTCTGGGCAGTTTCGGTTCGGCGGCCGTAGCCATTTCCCTGGACAGCGCGCAGGCTTCCTCGTTGGTTCCCTTGTTCAGGCCGGTCGATGCCGTCATCCGGGCGTTCGGCGTGACGGCGATCGCCACTGTGCAGGCTTGCTTACCCGCGTCGCCAGGGATCTCCACGGCATCACGTTCGCCGACCTTCGTTGGAATCTTGGTTCCTTGACCGGCGGACAGTTGCTCGATCCCCGCCTCGGGGACGAGGTAAAGGGTCACAGAGCCGAATCCATACTTCCGCGTGCCGCACCCGTTGTCGCTCTCGTAGGTCTCCTTGGCAGGAGGGTCGAAGCCTTTGGCCGTAGTCGTCGGCTCGAGCAAGTCGCAGGCTTGCAGCTCTCCGAAAACATCGGCCGACTGAGTGCTGGACTTGATTGCCGTCGCCTGAGGCACGGCATCACCCCGAAGGTCGGATGAACACGCACTAGCGACCGCGAGTACCGCGATCGGTGCGATCAGAGGACCTCGACGCAAGCGAAGGACCATCAGCCCACCTTTGGAAGCTTGGGCTCAGCGGCGACGGCAAGTTCCCTGGCGAGTGCACACGCTTCTTCGTTCGTGCCCTCGTTGAGGGACGTCGATGCCGTCATCCGGGCAGTGGGTGTGACAGCGATCGCGACGGTGCAAGCCTCGGTGCCAGAGTCACCTGGAATTTCGACGGCCTCACGGCCTCCGACCTTGGTCGGGATCTTGGTTCCTTGGCCAGGGGACAGTTGGTCGATGCCAGCTTCGGGAACGAGATAAATGCTCACGGATGCGTATCGACGTTTCTGAGCGGCACAGCCGTTGTCGCTCTCGGCTGTCTCCACAACTGGTGGATCGAAGCCTTTTGGTGTCGTGGTCGGCTCGAGAAGGTCGCATGCCTTCAGGTCGCCGAATACATTCTCGGAGTCATTTCCATGCGAAGCCGAGGGAGGGGTAATCGGGCTCGTAGCAGGGGTGGCGTTGCCGGGCTCTTCTGATGAACAAGCGGTGATAGTGAAAGCAAGAGCGGCAATCAGCACGGCGAGAAACCGGAACTTTGACTTGGTGGTCATCGGTGATCTGTCAGTCCTGTCGCAGGGATCTTCAACTGGTCCGCGGTGTCCGAATCTCGTTGGTGGTATCGAGCCTTAGCCAGATCGATGGCTTCCTTGGCGCGGTTGAGCACGTTCTGTAGGGCGTCTAGTTGCTTCTTGGCCGACAGTTCGTCACCGTCTGCTACCAGCGAGGCGTGATGGCCAACCTGCTGGGCGAACGGACCAGTGCCGAGTTTGGGTTTCTCGGCAAGTCGGTTGAAGTGTCGTTGGTTGTTCGTCCAGTCGTCGATGTAGTCGTCGATGGCGGTCTTCAAGGCCTCCCCGGCCTCTTCGCTGACCTTGAACCGCCCCTCCTTCGCCGCCGTCACCATCCGATCGGCCTGCGCCGAGAAGTCGCCCAGAATGTCCGAGAAGTTGCCCGGCGGTCCGCCGCCACCTTCAGTCATGGTCTCTCCCCTGTACCAAGTCCCGGTTACTCATAGCGCTCGTCAGATCACGATATCAGCGGAAACGGCCCCAGAGCCCGCCTTCCGGCGAGGATCACGCGCTGCCGACGCGGGCGGCTTCGACCAGGTCGTGGACCCATCGTGCCAGGTGAGAGCCACTCGTCGGGGTGAACGTGCGGCGGACTTCGCCGTCGGGGAAGCGGTCGGTGGCGAGCATGAAGCGGCCCTGGACGCTGTCGAACCATTGGACGCTCTTCTGCTGCGGTTTGCCCCGGTCGTCGCGCAGGGTGACGCTGACCGTGCCCAGCCGCGCGAGCGGGTGTTCGAAGAAGCGACCGGCGGCGCCCAGGCGGAGGTTGTCCGGGTCTTCGTCGAACGGGTCGTCCGGTCGTTTGGACGGGGGGAGTGTGCTGGACGTCGTCACCCGTCCGGGGAACGGCTGCAGTGACGGCAGATAGCCGAGGAGGGTCGCGACGACCTGTTCCGGGTAGACCGGCTCGAAGAGGATGTCGAATCCGCGTTGCTGGCTCACGACGCCCAGGCGACTGTTCCACGCACCCCGATAGAGGTATTCGGCGTCCTGCTCGACCTCGTGCGCCTCCATGGTGAGGACGAAGTCGCCGGTGGCCCAGAGGCGGAGGGTCTGGTCGTAGTCGCGCAGGAGTTCGCCGCCGCGGGCGAAACCCCGGTCGGCCAGCTCGGCCCAGATCTCTTGGCGGTGCCGTTCGCGTTCGGAGTTGGTGGTCCCGACCGTCGGGATCTCGAAAGGCAGCACGAATCTGCCGAGCCCGAGATCTTCGAGTACGACGTCGAGCTGGGCCATCGACATCGAAAATGACGCAGGCACCGGTCCCTCCCCCTCATCACCTGCTGAATCGGTTCTCCATCGCACCGTAGCGGGTTCGACCCGGTGCGGACACGACCTGCCTGCTCACCACTAGGATCGGTGGCGACGCCGTCGCGGGGATTTCGGGAGGTACCAGTGTCGGAAGAGCCGCGCCGTCCTCGGCACGCAGCGCCGGACGAGGCCACGCCGGACCGTGAGGCGGAGTCCGCCTCCTGGACGCCGCCGGCGCCGGTCCGCTGGGAAACGCCCGAACCGTCCATTTCCGGCAGGCTCGATCTCGCGGAGCCATCGCGGCCCAAGCCGGAGCCCAGGCCGGAGAAGGACGCCGAGCGCACGGCCATCCACGCGCCCGTCCAGCGCCCGCAGACTCCGCCGCGCGGCCAGCAGCGGTCGATCCCCGGAGCCGAGGACCCGACGCGCCCGCCGGGCGACATGGCCCCGGTGAGCCCGAGGACCCAGGTCGTCCGTCCCGATTGGCAGGCGCCCGCCGGCGCGCCGCAGCCGACCAGCGTGCTCGCCTCACCGGCGCCCGAGACGCAGAGCATCATGCCGCCGACGCCGCGCGTCGACAACGGGCCGGGGCCGCTGCCGGACCCCGGCACGGAAAGTGTCCTCCCCGAACGCTCCAGCGAAAGCCGCGGAACCGGCACCGGGACCGGATCGGGCAGCCGGGGCACGGGCACCGGCACCGGAACCGGCTCGTTCCCCGGGACCGCGCGCCGGACGTCGTCCCGCACGTCGCGTCGTGGCCGTCTCGGCGCCGGGCTCGTCGACGTCCCGCAGGTGCCGTACCGCGACCCGGCGTCCGCGGTCCTCGAGAACCCGATGGTGTCGGAGGAGAAGCGCTTCTGCGGCAGCTGCGGCGCCAAGGTCGGCCGCGGCAAGGACGGCAAGCCCGGTTCGCCCGAGGGCAACTGCGAGAAGTGCGGGAACCCGTTCTCCTTCGTCCCGAAGCTGCGGCCGAACGAGATCGTCGGCGGCCAGTACGAGGTCCTCGGCGCGCTCGCGTACGGCGGCCTCGGCTGGATCTATCTCGCGCAGGACCACAACGTCAGCGACCGCTGGGTGGTGCTCAAGGGCCTGATCGACACCGGTGACGCCACCGCGATGGCGGCCGCGGCCAACGAGCAGCGGTTCCTCGCGGAGGTCGAACACCCGAATATCGTCAAGATCCACAACTTCGTGCAGCATCCGGACGGCGACACCGGTAACTCGGTCGGCTACATCGTCATGGAGTATGTCGGCGGCCAGTCGCTGCGGCAGCTCGCGCTCGCGCACCACCGCGAGACCAAGCGCCCGGAGCCGCTGCCGATCGGCCAGGTGATCGCCTACGGGCTGGAGATCCTGCCCGCCATGGGCTACCTGCACGGCCAGAACCTGCTGTACTGCGACCTCAAACCCGACAACGTCATCCAGACGCACGAGCAGCTCAAGCTGATCGACCTCGGCGCGGTCCGCCGCATCGACGACTACGAGAGCCCGCTGTTCTTCACCACTGGCTACAGCGCCCCCGAGCTGGCGACGCACGGTGCTTCGGTGGCGTCGGACCTGTACACGGTCGGCCGCACGCTCGCCGTCCTCAGCTTCGAATTCTCCGGCTACACCACCAAGTACAAGACGACCCTGCCCGGCCCGGACGTCGTCCCGTTGTTCGCGCTCTTCGGTTCGTATTACCGGTTCCTGAAGCGCGCGACGCATACGGACCCGGATCGCCGGTTCATCGCGGCCGAGGAGATGGCCGACCAGCTCACCGGTGTGCTCCGCGAGATCATGGCGCTGGGTACCGGGAAGCCGCGCCCCGGCGCTTCGACCGTGTTCGGCCCCGAGACCCGCACGTTCGGCGTCGACATGGTCGTCCCGGAGCACGGCGGCAGCGTGCCGTTGCCGGATCCCGGCGAGGTGGTCGCAGGTCTGCCGATCCCACAGGTCGACACGGACGACCCGGCGGCTGGTGTGCTCGCGTCGACCGTCGCGCTCGACCCCAAGGGCGCCATCGAGTCGCTGGCCGGAGCACCGCGCGAGTCGATCGAGGTCCGGCTGCGCATCGTCCGCGCTCGCATCGAGCTCGGCGAGCTGGTCGAGGCACAGCGGCAGCTGCAGGCCGCGCAGTACCTCGCGATCAAGGCCGGTTTCCCGCACGACTGGCGGATCGACTGGTACCGCGGGCTGATCGAGCTCGCGGGCGGCCGGTCCCGTGTCGCGCACGTCGCGTTCGAAGCGGTGTACGACGACCTGCCCGGCGAGATCGCGCCGAAGCTGGCCTTGGCCGTCAGCGCGGAGGGGGTCGGGGACTACTTCGGCGCCGCGCGCTACTACGAACTGGTGTGGCGAACGGATCGGTCCTACGTCAGCGCCGCCTTCGGCCTCGCTCGCGTGTATCTCGCGCAGGGCGCCAGGGCGAGCGCTATCGAGGTCCTCGAGGCCGTCCCGGCGTCTTCGACGCACTATGTCGCCGCGCAGGTGGCCGCGATCAAGATCAAGACCAGGATCAACGGCGGTGGCAAGGATCCGGTGATGGTGTCCGAGCGGGATCTCGTCGACGCCTCGACCAGGCTGGAGCGTCTGCAACTCGACGCCGAACGTCGCACGCGTTTGTCGGCGGAGGTCCTCGAAGCGGCGTACGGCTGGCTCAACTCGCAGAACCGGCCGACGCCGGGGGCGAAGGTGCTGGGCTGCGACCTGGACGAACGGGGTCTGCGGTTCGGGCTTGAGCGCTGCTATCGGACGTTGGCCCGGTTGGCGGGCTCGGTCGACCAGCGTGTCGAACTCGTCGACAAGGCGAACGCCATAAGGCCGAGGACCCTTACCTAGTACGCGTTCAGAGGACGAAACGCTCAGGGGTTGATGTCCCACTCGCGTTCGCGTTTGGCCTTTTCGTGCGCGGCGGCGAGCTTCTGCAGCGCCTCGGGATCCCCGTGGGTGCTGAAGTGCTCGAATTCGACCCGCACGAACAACGCCCGCGCGCGCACCGCGACCGGGCCGTCTTCGGCGTCGAGCCGTCCGTCGGCGCTCACGTAGATCTTCCGGCCGGCGACGCCGTCCAGTTTCGTGGCGATGTACAGGGTCGAGCCGACGGGGACCGGCCGGAGGAAATCCGTCTCCAGCTTCCCGGTGACGGCGGGGCGGCGCAGCAGGTTCCCGACGGTCGCGCCGAGCGCCTCGTCGAAGGCGCAGGCGAGGAGACCGCCGTGCGCGAGGCCGGGCGCACCCTGGTGGGCGGAGGTGACGGTGAACTTGGAGTACACCGTCGTCCCTTCGCCCACCGTCGAATGCAGGTGGAGCCCGGCCTCGATCTCGTCGCCGCACCCGAAACACTCACCGAAGTGGATGCCGAGGTGGCTGCCCGGCTGCGGGGCTTTCGGGTGGACGGTCGCCGGTTCGACTTCGACCGGCGGCCACGGCTGCGAGATACGGCTCATGGAGAGACGTTAACTCGCCGGTAGCTCCGAGGTGCTGCCGGGAGTGGCCGTTTCCGGTTTCCGGCGCCGCACGATCCGCGAACTCACGATGCGACGCAGGGACACCCCGGCCGTTTCCGGCAGCAGCAGGATCGGGATGGCCGCGATCGCCGCCGCGCCCATCAGGTAGTACGCGGGCCACAGGTTGTCGCCGGTCGAGGTCACCAAACTGCCGATGATGTACGACGCCGTGCCGCCGAACGCCGCGGTGGAAACGCTGTAGCCGATGGAGAAACCGCTGTAGCGCTCCTGCGTCGGGAACATCGCCGGCAGCGTCGCCGCGAGGACGGCGAGGATCAGCACCAGCGGCACCGCGATCATCACCAGGCCGAGCATGAGCTGCCAGGCGTTCTGGTCGTCCGCGGCCGCGCCCATCAAGGAGAACGCCGGGATCGGCAACACCAGGAAGCTCGCGCAACACGTGATCAGGATGGGTTTTCGCCCGATGCGGTCGGACAGCATCCCGACCGGCACGATCAAGATCAACATCAACCCGATGGTCGCCATGATGATCAGCAAGGGCGTGTGTCCGCTGAAGCCGACCACGTCCTTGAGATACGTCTCCAGATAGGTGATCACGATGTAGTCGGCGACGTTCAGCAACACCACGATGCCGATCAGGTGCAGGATCGACGTCCAGTGCTTCTTGAGCAGCGCCTTCAGCGGTGACTTCTCGACCTGGTTCTTCTTCTCGATCTCCTGGAACAGCGGAGTGTCCTCCAGCTTGTTCCGCAGGTAGAGACCGACGATGCCGAGCGGGCCCGCGATCAGGAACGGCAGGCGCCAGCCCCATTCGCGCATGGCCTCGTCGCCGAGGACGACGGTGAAGATCGTGACGAAGCCGGCGCCCATCGCGAACCCGACGAGCGTGCCGAACTCCAGCCAGCTGCCCCAGAAACCCCGGCGCCGGGCGGGCGCGTACTCCGCGATGAACGTCGCCGCGCCGCCGTACTCACCGCCCGCCGAGAACCCTTGGATGGTGCGCAACAGGATCAGCAGGACGGCCGCGGCCGGGCCGATCGTCGCGTAGGACGGCAACAGGCCGATGATGAACGTCGACCCGGACATCAGGATGATCGTCAGCGCGAGCACCTTCTGGCGCCCGATCTTGTCCCCCAGGGGGCCGAACACGAAGCTGCCGAACGGCCGCACGATGAAGGTGATCGCCAGTACCGCGAAGGTGGCCAGCGCACCTTCGGAAGTGCTCGAAGCGTTGAAGAAGACCTGCCCCAGGATGGCGGGCATGAAGCCGAAAACACCGAAGTCGTACCACTCGATGCAGTTACCCATCGCCGCTCCGGCAACGGCCTTTCTGATCTGTTCAGGAGGGGCCTCCGCCGGTTCCCCTTTTTCCTGATGTGACGCGCTCAGCGCCTCTTCGGCCATGGGTTTGACCTCCCGACCCACCCGTTTACTTACCCATCGTCGAGGGTTTGTTCCCTCGACCGTAGGCGTTCAAACGTCCTGGTTCAGCGCTTTGGATCGGCCGATCGTGCGCCGTTCCCCCGTATCGGTGACGAAGCACCAGGTAAAGCCGATGTCGGAGAATTTCCGATTACTTTGGGTCACACTTCGGGAATCGGACGTTCCGGGCGGAAGATCAGTGGGTCGCGGCCGTCGCCGGAGGCTCGCTCGGCCCCTTCGTCGGCAAAGGAGCACGAGGCGGAGCGGACGTCGTCGTACGTCCTGGCAGCACGGTCCTCGGCGTCGAGCGTGTCTGCTCCGTCTTCGGGGCCGTCGCGGGTGGGGGCGGCTTCTCGGGGGAGACTTCCGGACGGGGAGTCGTCTCGGACGGCGCCGGCGAAACCGGTGCCGGGGAGATGGTCGACAGGCCCGGCCCAGCGGGCTGTACCGGCGCGGAACCCTCGCCGCCGCGACCACCGACGGCGAGCGCGCCGACCACGATCACCGCGACCGTCGCCAGCGAACTCCCCGCCACCGCCAGCCGTTTGCGCCGTCGTCGGATCCGGCCACCCCGCTCGATGATGTCCGCCGCCCGGATACCGAGCGGGGGACCGCTCGCCCCGTGCGAAAGCACGCCCTTGATGTCCTCGTCCATCTCCTCACCTCCCATCGTCATGCGCTCCGCTCAAGGCCAGTTCGCTGAAATGCGGTCCGAGCCGCTTGCGCAGGGTCGCCAGACCCCGCGCGGCCTGGCTCTTCACGTTCCCGGTGCTGCAGCCCAGCGCCGCGGCCGTCTCTTCGACGCCGAGATCTTCGAAGTAGCGCAGCACCAGTACGGCCCGCTGCTTCGGGGCGATGCCGGACAGCGCGTGCCTGACCAGCATCTCCTGTTCCGTGCCGCCCGCCTCGTGCGGGACGTCGGGAAGGGCGTCGGTGAGCTTCTCCCGTTTGCGCCACACCCGCCGATGCTCGGAGAGGAACGTCCGCAGCACGATCTTGCGCGCGTAGCCGTCGAGCGCGTCGTGCCGGGAGAGCCTCGGCCAAGCCAGGTACAGCTTCAGCAGCGCGGCCTGGGTGATGTCTTCGGCCTGGTGCCAGTCGCCGCACAAGAGGTACGCGGTGGCACGCAGGCTGTGCGCGCGCTCGTCGAAGTACCGGGCGAACTCGCCGTCCCACGGCGAGCCCGACCCGGTCTTCGGCGAGCGGCTCAGCGACACCTAGTTACCGGCTCCTTCGACGATGGCGGGGAGGTGCAGATCCCCGGTCGGCCCGGCGGGAACGGCCTTGGGCACGCGGTGCTCACCCGGCTTCACGACGCCGGGGCGGGTCGTCTGCGGGGCGGGCTCCGGACGCGGCGGGGCGGTGGTGACGCGGGTCGGTTCGCCCGGTGCCACGGTGGGCGCCTTGGTCGGCGGCTGGGGCGCCTGGGTGGTCGTCGGCGACGGGGCGCTCTGATCGGCCGACGCCAGCGACGTGGTCGCGAAGGCGGCGCCGCCCGCCAGCAGCAGCGCGCCGAGGGAAAGAGCGATACGAGTACGCAAGAGTGTCTCCTCGATCCGGGCGCCGCTCATTGGCCGCGGCGCCTTACGTCGTCAGACATGCGTCCCGCCCCGCAACCGGTTGCATCGAGTTTTCGAAAATCTCCCGAGACGTCTCCCAAGGGCGCCCCGCGCCCGACGGAGACTTCACCCGTGCGCCCTCTTTCGGGCCGAAGGCCCACTGGAACCTTTTGCGGGGCGCCCTTCGCGCAGACTGAGCCTGATCGCGGAGTCGCGCCCCTCGAAGGTTCCAGTCAGCGCACGGCAACAGACACGAACGGCCGGAGACCTCGAAGGTCTCCGGCCGCCCGGTTCCATGGAAGTACTTCAGCTCGCGAGAGCGGACAGCTTGGTCCACTCTTCCCAGGAGTAGGTCCAGTCGCTGTAGTCACGCGCCCGGTTGATCTTCACCGTGCTGCCCTCGATCTCGACGGGGTCGCCGACCAGGGCGCCGTCCATGTACGCCTTGGCGTTGGCCGGCGCCAGGTTCACGCAGCCGTGCGAGATGTTCTTCTTGCCCTGCGCCCAGATCGAGGGCGCGTAGCCGTGGATGAACTCGCCGTTGGTCGAGAACCGCACCGCGGACGGGACCACGATGTTCTCGTAGTTGTAGCGCTCGTTGGTCATCGAGTACGTGTCGTGCTTGGACATCACCACATGCGTGCCGCTCGGCGTGACGCGGCCAGGGTCGGCGTCGAGGCCGTAGCTGGCCGGGTAGTCCGCGATCTGCTGCCCGTCGCGGATCACCACGAGCCGGTGGGTCTGGGTGTTGCCCTTGACGATCTGCGAGCGGCCGATCGTGAAACTCGCGGAGCGGTCTTCCTTGCCGTACACGCCGTCGCCGATCTTGACGCCGTAGATCTTGGCGTTGAACTTCACCGTGGTGCCGGGCTGCCAGTAGGCCTTCGGCCGCCAGTGCACCGAGGTGTCGTCGTGGACCCAGGCCCAGGAGCCCTCGGTCTTCGGCGTGGTCTCGACCGACAGCGCCTTCTCGACCGACGCCTTGTCGGTGACCTTGCTCGGGAACGTCAGCGTGATCGGCATGGCGACGCCGTACGTCTGCCCGTCGAAGACGTTGATGTTCGCGCCCACCTGCTTGCGCGGTTTGACGGTGGTGAAGGTCCCGCCGATCTCGACGGGTTTGCCGTCGGTGCCGGTGGCCTTGCCGGACCACGTGTAGGACTTGCCGTAGCCGAGCTGTTCGGTGGTGGACCAGCTCTTCTTGTCCTCGGACGGCTGGCCGGCGACCTGCTTGCCGTCCGGATTGGTCAGCACGACCTGGTCGAGCGTGCCGTCGGCGACCGTGACCTTGATGGGCTGCCCCGGCGCGACATCTTGCGCGCCCGCCGCGGGCTCGTAGGTCAGCTTGGCAGGCGCGGGCGCCTTCCCGCCGGTGTCGCTGCTGACCGGCCCGCCGCCGTCCGGCCCGCTGGCCGAGACGGTCGGCTCGCTGCTGCACGCCCCCAGCGTCAGAACCGCGACCAACCCCAGTGCCGCGAACGCCGCCCGGCGGCGCGCGGTTTCAGTGAACCTCAAAGCATCCCCTTTGCTCCCCTGTACACCGACCATGACGTCCGGACCGCCTCTTAAGTTGATCCCACGGAGAGTGATGCGAGTCACAATCGAGTGGGCGGTGGTTCACGATCGGGGCATGACCGACTTCGGTCCGTGTCCGGCGATGACCTGAGGTCGGCGTGCGGCGAAAGGGTAGCGAGGGGGTCCGACAGAAGCCGGATCCGCGTACGACGTTCCGGTGACCTTGGTACTTGGGGCCGCCCAGAGTCCGATCACGGGCTTCAAATATGGCCAGATCCCGGTACGCTGCCATCAGGCCGTCGTTTTGCGTGTTCGTGGCTTCACACTCGCGGAACTTCTGACGCGAGCCATGAGCCGGTGACGCGCTTATCGCTCGACTCGTTGGAACCGCCCGGGACGGTCTGGGTGTCGCTTCGGAGGCACTCGAAGCGGATGTGCAACGAGGAGTACAGCGGTGGCGCAAGGCACTGTGAAGTGGTTCAACGCGGAGAAGGGCTTCGGCTTCATCGCGCAGGATGGCGGCGAGGGCGACGTCTTCGTTCACTACTCGGAGATCGAGGGTCGCGGCTTCCGCACGCTCGAGGAGAACCAGCGAGTGGAGTTCGAGGTCGGTCAGGGCCAGAAGGGCCCGCAGGCCCAGAAGGTCCGCGCGATCTGAGTCCGCCCTTCAGGCGTTGCTCAGACTGAGTCAGAAGAGCCCCCGGCGATCTCGCCGGGGGCTCTTCTCTTGCCTTGAAGGCTTCTTCCGTTGTGCTGTTCCGTTCCGGGTGACGGGGGTCAGCGGGGGACGGGCTGCTCCCACGCGTTGGCGTCGAAGCGGAATTCGTCGGTGTGGGCTTCCTCGTGGCGGCGCTGCTGGGCCGAGTTGGCCTGCGATTCCCACGAGAGGCGCTCGAGGATCCATTCCTGCGCGAGCGCCTGCGGCGACAGGTTGCGCTCGGCGGCGGCGTCCTTGAGCTGTTCGCAGGCGATGAGGTTCATGCGCAGCTGGAACACCTGCGCTTCACCGAAGCGCTTGCCGGTGCCGGTGCTTTCCGGGTCGTTCTCAGGGGCGAGGGCACGAAGGTAGCTGGTGAGCTCCGTGTCTTCGACGACCGCTTCGGCCTCCTTGGAGGCGGAGTTGCGGTGGCGACCCGGGTTGACCGGCTTCAGGTTCGTGCGGCTGCCGCTACGACGGCTCAAGGAAGGAAGGGGCACCGGGCCACGATAACGGTTCGGTCTCGGCAAACCAACCACAGTGAGCCACGACACACCGGTTTCTTCGTCCCGAATGGCCCAACCCCACAAGAAACCCTTTCCCCATGATCACAACCCGCAACCAAGCGAGAAGAACGATCAACGGACCGGTCCGGGGCTGCCAACCGCCGCCGCCAGGAACCTGGGGGTCTGGGGGGTGGCCCCCCAGAAAACGGAGCGACCCCCGCGCCAGGGGGAGGAACGCGGGGGTCGGAGGGGATCTCCACAGGCGCTGACCGGGGGTGTGTCAGCAAATCGATTGTTGCACGGTTTGCTGAGAAGGGCGAGTGGGCGCGGGCAGAATTCCGGGCAGGGCGCCACCTGTGGTTCGCCTGTGGTTCATGTGGCGCGGGCCGTACGAGTGATCGCTCTGCGTTGTGCGGAGCGTGGCGACAGGTTCACTCTCCGGGGGGCTGTGTGTCGCGGCCGGCTCTGGTTAGCCTCGCGGCCAAGCTGTTCGTTGGCCGTCTGGAGGAACCATGGGTGGGTCTGTGGAAGTTCGGCAGTTCCTCCTTCGGTACGAAGGTGCCGATGGGGGAAGCTCGACGACGTTGGCCGGTGGTCTGCCGGCGCAGCGCACGGGTCAGGGGGACGCGCAGCGCGTGTCCGACGACCAGGTGCGCCGTGCCCGGCTGGCGGTGGCCAACGGGGCGTTGGGCGTCGATGACTGTGTCCAGTTGCTGGACATGCTGGGGTTGACGTTGGACGAGGACGGGCAGGCGCCCGTTCAGCGCTGAGTTCGTTCACAGGGCCCGGTCGCGCGGGGTGTGCCGCGCGACCGGGCTTCGTTTCGGGTCCGGGCGGCTGCTCGGGCCTGATATCCTGAACTCACCGCGTTCTCGCAGGTCCCAGCCCTGTGAACAACTAAGGGACCCCCTGTGCGGAAGCGGAAACGGGGGTGTCCTATAGTTATGTTCGCTCCCGGGGACACCGGAGAGCGCGGGTCGGTCGGTTCGCCGAAACCGAACCGGGCTCCCATCGTCCAGCGGCCTAGGACTCCGCCCTTTCAAGGCGGCAACGCGGGTTCGAATCCCGTTGGGAGTACGCAGTACAGTTACACCGCAGTATGCAAGGCCCTGTGGCGCAGTTGGTTAGCGCGTCGCCCTGTCACGGCGAAGGTCGCGGGTTCGAGTCCCGTCAGGGTCGCAAGATCGTTCGGCTCCTTGCCGGCGTTCCCGGCCAGGTAGCTCAGTTGGTACGAGCGTCCGCCTGAAAAGCGGAAGGTCGCCGGTTCGACCCCGGCCCTGGCCACCGCTCAACGAACCGCCTTGATCCAGATCAAGGCGGTTTTTTCATGCCTGGGGCGGGATTCACGGCATCGCGCGGTGGCGGCCGATGTCGCAGGAGCATCGGGCGCCACCGCGCGGGCGCGGACTCGGTGTCTACTTTCCGGTCTGCTGCTTGATCCAGTCGCCGAACGCGGTCACGTCGGTGTAGATACCCGGCATCTCCGGGCAGCTCGCGGTCTGGCCGCGGCTGGTGGCGCCGACCAGCGTCCACTTGTCGCCCGCCTTCACCACGGCGGGGCCGCCGGAGTCGCCGTAGCAGGCGCTCGCCTTGCCGCCCTGGTTGTCCATGCACAGCTCGGTCTGCGCGTCGTAGGCGCCGGAGCCGGAGCACCCGCTGTCCTCGGCGACCTTGGTGTCGAGCTGCTGGAGTACCACCGGGGCGGAACCGCAGCCGCGCGTGGGGCAGGTCAGCCCCCAGCCGATCTCCCGCACGTCGGTACCCGCGGCCGGGGACTGGCCGATCTCGATCGGCGCCGCCTCCGCCGGCTTGGTCAGGTGCACCAGGGCGATGTCGTACGGACCCGAGCCGTCGTACTTCTCGTGGACCACGAACTTGTCCACCTCGGCGACCTCGCCGCCCTTGGTGTGGTCGGTGGTGTTGAGGCGGTACTGCCAGTTCGACGGCTGCTCACCCTCGACGCAGTGCGCGGCGGTCACCAGCCACTCCGGCGAGATCAGGGAGGCACCGCAGTTGTGGTCACCGCTCTTGGTCTGCATGGACGCCATGAAGCTGTAGGTCTCGGTCGCGTCCACACCGCCCACGATCAGCGGCTGAACGCCCGAGGGCGGTTCGGCGGCGGAAGCCGGCATCGCCAATCCGAGCACGGCGGCCGCTCCGGTCAGCAGACCGGCGACGAGGGTACGAGTCCTCATCTGCTTTCTCCTTCCACACCGGTGTGTTTCACCGGCTCTCTCCGGAAGGGTGGCCAATCGTCACTCGTCCGTGGAAGTGACGAAAGTCGGTGGCCGTTGCCAGTTACCAGTTGGCGGACCTTGACTTCGAGTTAAGTGGAGGTGTCAATCTCGCAGCATGACAACCGCACCTGAGCAGGTCGACGAATGGACCGTCGACACCCTCGACCTCGACGCGTACCTCGGCAGGATCGGCCAGGACCGCGCGAAGCCCTCCGCCGCCGCGTTGCGTGAGCTGGCGAAAGCTCATGTCCTGGCCGTCCCGTTCGAGAACGTCGACGTCGTTTTGGGGCAGCACAAGGGAATCGGGCTCGAAGACGTGATCGGAAAGCTCGTCCGCCGCCATCGTGGCGGCTACTGCTACGAGCACGGAAGCCTTTTCGCGGCGGCCGCGGAGCGGCTCGGCTACCCCGTACGCCGCCTGGTCGCGCGGGTGCAGCCGCAGAAGAACGGGCCGTACACGCATATGACGCTCGTGGTCGAGGCGGACGGTGTCCCGCATCTGGTCGACGTCGGATTCGGCGCCGGGATGCTGGTGCCGATGCCGCTGGTCGACGGCGCCGTGGTGGATCAGGCGGGCTGGCCGCATCGGCTCGTCGCCGACGGCGATTGGTGGCGCCTGCAGAAAAAGGAGGGCGACGACTGGACCGACCTGCACGCCTTCACGCTCACGCCGATGCACCGGATCGACTACGAGGTCTACCACCACTACACGTCGACGCATCCGCGGTCGCCGTTCACCGGGCAGCTGGTGGTCATGCGCCTGGAGGAAGGGCTCAGCCGCAAGCTCGTCGGCGAGGAGTTCATCGTCGAACGCCCCGACGGGACCAAGGAGACCACCACGATCCCGCCCGAGCGGCTCGACGCGACATTGCGCGAGCTGGACGTCGTCCTCACCGAGGACGAGCTCGCGAAACTGCTGACGATCTATCCGGGCTGAGGCTCAGAGTTCGAATTCGGCGCGCTTGTCCTCGGGGACGAGATCCTCGTACTCACGGTGCTTCGCGATGAAGGAGCGCACGTACGGGCAGTAGGGCAGGACGGACCTGCCCTGCGCCCGGACGTCGTCGAGCGCCGCGGTCACGAGCTTGCCCGCCAGGCCCTGTCCCGCGAAGTCGTCCGAGATCTCGGTGTGCAGGAACAGGATCGCGTCCGGGCGAGTGCGGGTTTCCAGGAACCCGGCGTTCTCCCCGTCCACGACGATGTCGTAGCGGTCTTCTCCGGCTTTGATCTCGACACTCATCGCATGGCTCCGAAAAGTTCGTCCGGTGGCGCGGGGCGACCGAGATGGAAGCCCTGCGCCTGGTCACAGCGCAGCTCACGCAGGATCGCGAGCTGCTCTTCGTCTTCGACGCCTTCGGCGACGACGATCAGGTCGACGGCGTGCGCCATCGCGATGATGCTCTTGACGATCGCCGCCGCGTCACGCGATTCCGCGATGCCGGTGACGAAGGTGCGGTCGATCTTGAGCGTGTCCAAGGGCAGCCGTTGCAGCTGGGCGAGCGACGAGTAGCCGGTGCCGAAGTCGTCGATCGCCAGTGAGACACCGAGATCCCGCAACGACGTCAGGACTTCGGCGGCCGCGGCCTGGTCCCGCATCAGCGCGCTCTCGGTGACCTCCAGGGTCAGCGCGTGCGGCGGGAGCCCGGTGGTCTTCAGCGCGTCCTGCACCCCGGCGACCAGGTGCGGGTCGTCCAGCTGCCGGGCCGAGAGGTTCACCTTGAGGTTGAGGTCGACGCCGAGTTGCTCGCGCCGTCTGGCGATCTCGCGGGTGGTGGTGCGCAGGACGTACTTGCCGATCAGGTTGATCAGGTCGCTTTCCTCGGCCAGCGGGATGAACTCGGCGGGCGAGATCGTGCCGTGCGCCGGATGTTTCCAGCGCAGCAACGCTTCCACGGCGACCATCTCGCCGGATTCGATGTCAACGACCGGCTGGTACGCCGTCCAGAGTTCCTCGTTCTGCAGCGCGTCGCGCAGGTCCTGTTCCATCCGGAGCCGCCGCTGCATCCGCTCGCGCAGCTCGACGTCGAAGAACTCGTAACGCGCCCGGCCGAGCGTTTTCGCTTGGTACATCGCGACATCCGCGTCGCGCAGGAGGTCTTCGGCGGTCCGGGTGTCGTCGTTGGCCGCGGTGACGATGCCGATGCTGGCGTCGATGTGCAGCTGCCTGCCGTTGACGGTGATCGGCTCGGTCAGCGCTTCGCGCAGATGCTCGGCCAGCGCCTTGATCTCCTGCGGCTCGGTGATTTCCGCGGTCACGACGACGAATTCGTCGCCGCCGAGCCTGCCGACGAGATCGTTCTCGCCGATCCCCCGGCGCAGCCGTTCACCCGCGATACGGAGCACCTTGTCGCCGACCGAATGCCCGAGGGAATCGTTGATCACCTTGAACTTGTCGAGATCGATGAACAGCAGCGTGGTCAGCTCGGCGCGGCCGGCGCCGGACAGCGCCTCGGCGAGACTGTCGAGCACCAGCGTCCGGTTCGCGAGTTCGGTGAGCGGATCGTGTGTCGCCTCGTGGGCGAGCCGTTCACCGATGGCGCGGCGTTCGGTGATGTCGGTGAACGAGGCGACCACGGCCTGGGCCGACGGGTCTTCGGGCGTCAGCAGCCGCGAGGTCAGCGAGATCCAGACGTCGTCGCCGGCGGGCCTGCGCAGCCGCAGCACGAGACCGGTCAGCGTAGCCCCGGTGCGCCGGGTGATCACCGACGGCATCCGGGCGGGCGGGATCCGGCCCTGTTCGTCGTACAGCTCCAGCGTCACGCACGGGACGCCGATGAGGTCGTCGTGGCCGACGCCGATGATCCGGCACGCCGCCGGGTTGGCCGATTCGATGAGTCCGCCGGGGCCGATCACGACCACGCCTTCGTCGAGGGACGCGACCACCGTGCTGTAGTGCTGTTCGGCGCGCCGCCGGGCCGTTTCGTCGGCGCAGACCAGCACGAACCCGTCGTTCATCTCCGCGGCCGAGATGCGGATGGCCAAGGTCGAACCGTTGCGATGGCGGTGGGTCGTCTGCATGACGCCGCCCCGGCGCAGCACCGTTTCCGGATCCAGCTCGGCGCCGACGAGCTCGCTGACCGTGCCGCCGATCGCCTCTCCGGCCGTCCAGCCGTAGACGTTCTCGGCGGCGGGGTTCCAGCTGGTCACCACGCCGGTGCCGCTGGTCGCGATGATCGCGTCGCTGACGTGGCTGATCAGCGCGGCCTGGTAGCGCAGGGTCGCTTCGGCGGCCTTCTGCGCGCTGATGTCGCGCATGATGACCTGGAACGCGGGTCTGCCTTCCCAGGTCGTGCGTACCGAAATGCTCTGGACCAGGTACTTCGTGCCGTCGAGGCGGAGCATGACGGTGTCGGCGGGGTCGGTCGACGCGCCTTGACGGTGGAGCGACGCGATCCTGTCGAGCAGGGCCGGGAGCGACTCGTCCGCGACGAAGTCCATGATCGGCCGCCCGATCAGCTCGGCGGTCGAAGATGCTCCGAGCGCGGCGACGGCCGCTCGGTTGACGTACGTGACAACGCCGGCTTCGTGGACACAGACGGCGTCGGGGCTGAGTTCCACCAAAAGCCGGTAACGGTCAGTGAGATCTTCGAGGGCTTGCCGGTTCTCGCGGACGTCGGTCACGTCGGTGGCGATGCCGAGCAGGCCCGTCGAGCCGGTGTCGTCACCGATGGTGCGCGCCCGCAGACGGACCCAGCGGACCTCGCCCGCCGGGTTCCGGAACGACTGCTCGAGTTCGAACTCGCGCCACGGCGGGGAAGCGCGGGTGCCGGAGGTCAGCGGTGCCACCAGATCGGCGAGCCTCGACTCGATCTCGGCTTCGGTGAGGATGCCTCCACCCAGCAGGTTCTCGAGTCCTGGCAGCCAGGACAGGGTCTCGTGCTCGAAGTCGTACGACCAGATGGCGGCGTGATCGCCCGCGAGGCCGAGATCGCCGACCGGCCCGTTTCCGAGCGGGGCGCCTGCCGGGCGACCGGAATTACCGGCTCCGGGCACGGCGAGGGCGTCAGCCTCCATGATCCGTCCGAACCCCCTCCTCCGGTGCTGGCACCGTCGATTACACCACCCGCGGGGGGCGCTGTATACGCGAACCAAAGGTCGGTCACCGCCGATATGAGCGGAAGCGGTTGAATACACGCTGTGTGACTGGCCTACGCTGGCGTCTTCCATCGGGTGAATAATTTTTGGTTAACTTCACCCATTCGGCGGTGAGTTGCGGTAAAACTACTCCTCGCCCGTTACCGGTGCGAAAGGTTTCAGCTGGTGGATGACGACGATGTTTCGGTCGCCGACCTGCTTATTCGCGAGGGCTGGGACGACCACGAGGAGTCACGGGCAAAGTCACGCTGGAGAGTTGTCGCGGTGGTGATCGCCGTGGTCGTCGCCTGCGGCGCGGCCGCTGTTCTCGTCGGGTTCGATTCGGACCCGGAACCGAATGCGGCGCCGCATCAGATGAGCGTCATCGAGATGCCGAAGCGGCCTTCGGATAATGGTGGAGCCGGCGCGACGTCGGCGGTCCCGTCCACCGAGACGGTCGAAACCGGCGTCGGGGAACCTACGTCGCGCCCCAGCCGGACGACGTCCAGCCGTCGCACGTCGAGCTCGGCCGCGTCGACGTCCGACTCCCCGGATCCCACCACGCCGACGTCGTCGAACGGGCCCGCCGAGCCGCCCAGGACGACCGGGTCCACCGTCGTTCCGCAGCCGCCCAATCCGACTCCGCCGCCGCCTTCGACGACGCCGACCGAAGAGTGCAACCTCTG
This sequence comes from Amycolatopsis sp. NPDC057786, assembly GCF_042797905.1. Classification (NCBI taxonomy): domain Bacteria; kingdom Bacillati; phylum Actinomycetota; class Actinomycetes; order Pseudonocardiales; family Pseudonocardiaceae; genus Amycolatopsis; species Amycolatopsis sp. NPDC057786. The sequence goes on along the minus strand of NZ_JBHVKW010000001.1, from coordinate 301,301 downwards.
GCCGAAGTGGCTGTTCTGCTAAGGCGCTTGCAGTAGATCCGGGTCCCGGCGTTTGCCGAGGTGGTTGAACAGCAGGTTGAGGGTGAAGGCGACGATCGCGGCGACCGTGATCGGGCTGCCGCAGATGGTCTGAAGCCACGCCGGGAAATGCTGGAAGAAGATCGAGTTCCCGAACCGGTTCGTGGCGAACGCGGGCAGCAATCCGACCCCGACCGACACCGCGACGATGAAAGTGTTGTGGTTGCCGGAGAACTCCACCTTCTTCAGGTTCTGCACGCCGACCGCGGCGACCATCGCGAACATGACCACCGCGACCGCGCCGATCACCGGCTCCGGGACGGCCGCGACGAAGGCGCCGACCTTCGGTACCAGTCCCATCAGCACGAGCAGGCCACCCGCCATCGCGACCACCCACCGGCTGCGCACCCCGGTCATCTGCACGAGGCCGACGTTCTGCGCGAAAGCGGTGTCCGGGAACGAGTTCATCGCGCCGCCGAGGATGGCCGAAAGGCCGTCGGTGGCGAGACCGCGCGCGAGGTCGGAGTCGGTCGCGGGCCGTCCGGTGATCTCGCCGACGGCGACGAGGTCCGCGGTGGATTCGGTGTAGGTCACCAGCATCACGACGCACATCGAGAGCACGGCCGCGATCGGGAAGGTCGGCGGGCCGAAGTGGAACGGCGACGCGAGGCCGAACCAGCCGGCGTCGGCGATCCCCTTGAAGCTCACCAGGCCCATCGGGATGGCCGCGACCAGGCCGAGCAGCAGCGCCAGCAGCGGGCCGATCTGGCTCGCGAACCCGCGCAGTACCCGGGTGAACAGGACGATCACCGCGATCACGCCGAACGCGAGCGCGATGTTGGCGGGTTTCGCGTAGTCCGGCGATCCGGTGTCGTGTCCGGCGATCAGCCCGACGCCAGGGCCGATGAGCGAAATGCCGATGACCATGAGCAGCGTGCCCGAAACCAGCGGCGGGAAGAACCGGATCATCTTCGCGAACGGTTTCGCGATGAGCAGGCCGAAGACACCCGACGCGATCATCGCGCCGTAGACGGCTTGCATGCCGTACTGGGACGCGATCATGATCATCGGGTTGACCACGGTGAACGTCGCGCCCGCCACCACCGGCAGCCGGATGCCGAAGATCCTGCCGATCCCGACCGCCTGTATCAGCGTCGCGATGCCCGCGACCAGCAGATCCGCGTTGACCAGCAACGCGATCGTCGCCGCGTCCAGGTTCAGCGCGCTGCCCACGACGAGCGGAACGGCCACCGAGCCCGCGTACATGATCGTCATGTGCTGCAGGCCGAGCAAGGTCAGCTTCGGCAGCGGCGGGCGGGCGTCGACCGGGTGGACCTCTGGCCTGCTCATGGAGCCCCCTTCTCACGTGCGGGAACAAGCAGTGGACTCGCCGGGCATGACCGTAGCGCGTCCGCCGCGTGAGGATCACGTTGCGAAGAAGCGGTGTTGAATGGACGTCGGGCACAACGGAAGGAGCGCCGATGGAGACCGTCCTCGTCGTAGGGGCCGGGCAGAGCGGGTTCGGAGTGGCGACCTCGCTGCGGGACAAGGGATTCGACGGCCGGGTGGTGCTGATCGGTGACGAACCCGGCCTGCCGTACCAGCGGCCTCCGCTTTCGAAGGGCTACCTCGCCGGGACCGCGGGCGACGCCCAGTTGCGTTTGCGGCCAGAGGACTTCTTCGCGGAGAAGGACATCGAGCTGATCCCCGGCCGTGTCGCGTCGGTGGATCGCGATGACACGAAGGTGGTACTCGAGGACGGGAGCGCCCACGAGTACGACCACCTCGTCCTCGCGACGGGCGCGGACAACCGTGTCCTGCCGGTTCCGGGTTCCACTTTGGACGGTGTGTTCACCCTGCGTACCAAGGACGACGCCGACGTGTTGCGCGCCGCGCTGGAAAGCGCGGAGAACGTGGTGGTGGTCGGGGGCGGCTTCATCGGGCTCGAATTCGCCGCGCACGCCGGACGGCCGGTGACGATCGTGGAGGCGCAGGACAGGCTGCTGGCCCGTGTCGCGACTCCCGAGGTCTCGGCGTACTTCGCGGCTCTGCACGAGGGGGCCGGGCACACGATCCTGCTCGGCACGGGGGTCGCCGCGTTGCACGGTGACGGCCGGGTGGCCGAGGTGGAACTGAGCGACGGCAGCCGTCTGCTCGCCGACCTGGTGCTGGTCGGGGTCGGGGTGGTGCCGCGGACACGGCTCGCCGAAGAGGCGGGGCTCGCCGTGGCGAACGGTGTCGTCGTCGACGAACACCTGCGCACGAGCGACCCGAAGATCTCGGCGGTGGGGGACTGCGCGAACTTCCCGTGCGTCCAGGCGGGGACGGCGACCCGGCTGGAGTCGGTGCAGAACGCCGTCGACCAGGCGCGGGCCGTCGCGTCCGTCATCGTCGGTGAACCCGCGCCCTACGAGAGCCTGCCGTGGTTCTGGACCGACCAGCTCGGCGCGAAGCTGCAGATCGCCGGGCTGCTCACCGGGGCGGACAAGACCGTCGTGACCGGCGATCGGGAGGGCGGGAAGTTCTCGGTGCTGTCGTTCCGCGACGGTGTGCTCGTCGGGGTGGAGTCGGTGAACCGGCCGCCGGACCACATCGCCGCGCGCCGCCTCCTCGCCGCGGATCCGGAGCCACGGTTCGAGACGCTGGAGGCCAACGGCTTCGACCTCAAGGCCACCTTTGCGTCAACCCGTGGTTGACGATTGCTTATCGTCAACCTAAAGTTGACGGCATGACGAACCCAGTCCGGCTCGACGACCTCATCTCCCATATCAAGCAGCAGCATCCCGACGGCGACGTGCTCGGCCAGCTGTCCGACGCGGTCTTCCTCGGCGAGCACCTCGGCGAAGTGGCCGACCATCTGATCGGTCACTTCGTCGACCAGGCGCGACGTTCCGGCGCGTCCTGGACCGAAATCGGCAAGAACATGGGGGTGTCCAAACAGGCCGCCCAGAAGCGCTTTGTCGACTCCAGCGGCTCTTCGCTGGAAGACCTGGTGAAGGTGTTCAGCCGCTACACCGATCGCGCGCGGCACGTCGTCGTCGCGTCACGAGACGCGGCGGTCTCGGCTAAGAGCCCGCAGATCGAACCCGTGCACCTGGTTCTCGGTCTGCTTTCGGAACCGGCCGCGCTCGCCGCCGGGGCGATCGTGGCGCAGAACGTGACTCTCGAAGCCGTCCGTGAGGCCGCGGAGGCACGGCTGCCGGAACCCGCCGACGAGCCGGCGGAGGCGGCGAAGATGGCGTTCGGCGCGCAGGCCAAGAAGGCCCTCGAACTGACCATGCGGGAGTCGCTGCGGCTCGGGCACAACTACATCGGCACCGAGCACATCCTGCTGGCTCTGTTCGAACTCGGCGACGACCTGCTGACCGGGCTCGGGCTCACGAAAGAGAAGGCCGAAGCGACGATCTTGGGGGCACTGGAGGAGATCGTCGCGTCCAGGGAGGGCTGAAAGCGTCCTTCACCGCATGTCGCGCGGTGAAGGACGCTTTCGTCTCATGTGATGCGGGGAAAGTCCCCTTCAGCGCTTATCCACAACACCCCAGTTGTCCACAGGTGCGGGAATCGGTTCTGGGCAGGCGTCGTGGCGGCCACCACGATCGAAGAATGAAAAAAGGATCATGGGGCGACGACCCCGAACTCCTGCTGGAGAACAGCGACCACGGCGTCATCCGCGTGATGCGCCTTCAAGAAATGGGGGTGTCCTCGACCACGACGTATCGAAGATGCGGGCCGAGCGGCCCTTGGACAAGGCTCTTGCCTGGCATTGTCCTTCTCTTCAACGCACCGCCTTCTCGCGAACAGCAGATCGCCGCGGCGATGCTGTACGGCGGCGAATCCGCTCTGATCACCGGTGGTGAAGCGTGCCGGATCCATGGCCTGCGTAATGTGCCCGACACCGGCGACGAGGTCCACCTTCTGGTACCGCACGAACGGAAGCTGCACAACTACGGCTTCGTGGTTGTCGAGCGGACCCAGCGGATGCCTCGAGCGATCAACCGAGAAGGTCGCCCGCTGGCGGAAATCACCCGCGCGACTCTCGACGTCTGTCGCAGGCAGACGGAAGTCAGGCCAGTCCGGGCCCTGATGAGCGAAGTGGTTCAGCGCAGATTCAGCTCTTTTGAGCGGTTGTGCCACGAACTGGCCCATGGCAGCCGGCGGGGCAGCGCAGTGCCTCGTCTTGTGCTCGCGGAACTGGCTTCCGGGCAGGAGTCGATCGCCGAGATCGATGCCCGGCGAGTTTGGGAACGATCCGGCCTGCCGGAACCGATGTGGAACAAGAAGCTGTACGACGCCGCGGGCGGATATGTCGCCAAGCCAGACGGCTGGTTCGACGATGTGGGGCTGGCTTGGGAGGTCGACTCGCTGTCATTCCATCTCCAGGTCGTGGACGGGTTCGACCGGACCTTGGCGAGGAACGGGCGGTATGCGGCGGCGGGTGTACTGGTTCTTCAGACCTTGCCGTCGCGGTTGCGGTCCGAGCCGGACAAGGTGGCCGCCGAGTTGCGGGCCGCCCATGCCGCGGCCGCCGCTCGGGCTCGGCCGGACGTGCGCATCGCGAGTTGACGAAGGGGCCCTTCACCGCATGCCATGCGGTGAAGGGCCCCTTTGTGGCGTCTTATGCGGGGAAAGTCCCCTTCAGCCCTGTCAGGCGGAGGACTCGGGGCGGCCGTCGGCTGCCCAGGCGGTGTGGAACGAACCCTCGCGGTCGACGCGGCGGTACGTGTGGGCACCGAAGTAGTCCCGCTGCCCCTGCACCAGCGCGGCGGGGAGCCGCTCCGCGCGCAGACCGTCGTAGTAGGCGAGCGCGGTCGAGAAACCCGGGGTCGGGATGCCGAGCCGCACGGCCGTGGAGATCACCGAACGCCAGGAGTCCTGTGCGTCCTCGACCGCCTTGCGGAAGCCGCCTGAAGTCAGCAGCGTCGGCAGCGCGGGCTCTTCGGCGTACGCGGCCGTGATGTCGTTCAGGAACTTCGCGCGGATGATGCAGCCGCCGCGCCAGATGGACGCGACCTTGCCGAGGTCGATGTCCCAGCCGTACTCGGCGCCGCCTGCCTGGATCTGGTTGAAGCCCTGGGCGTACGCCACCACCTTCGACGCGTACAGCGCCTGCTCGACGTCGTCCGCGAAGGTGTCCAAAGCGGACCCCGTCAGCGGAGCGCGCGAGGGACCGCCGAGCCCGCGGGAGGCCTCGCGCAGGCTCGACGAGCCGGACAGCGAACGCGCGAAGACGGCTTCGGCGATGCCGCTGATCGGCACGCCCAGGTCCAGTCCGATTTGGACGGTCCAGCGGCCGGTGCCCTTCTGCTCCGCCTGATCCGCCACGATGTCGACGAACGGCTTGCCGGAAGCGGCGTCGGTGTGGGCCAGCACCTGCGAGGTGATCTCGATCAGGTACGAGTCCAGCCTGCCCGAATTCCAGGTGCGGAAGACCTCGGCGATCTCGGCGGGGGAGTAGCCGCCCGCGCCGCGCAGGAGATCGAACGACTCGGCGATCAGCTGCATGTCGGCGTACTCGATGCCGTTGTGCACCATCTTCACGAAATGCCCGGCGCCGTCCGCGCCCACGTGCGTGCAGCACGGTTCGCCGTCGACCTTCGCCGAGATGTCCTCGAACAGCGGACCGAGCGACTGGTACGACTCCTTGGACCCGCCCGGCATGATGCTCGGCCCGTGCAGCGCGCCCTCCTCGCCGCCGGACACACCGGTGCCGACGAAGTGGATGCCCTTCTCGCGCAGCGCGGCCTCCCGGCGCCGGGTGTCCGCGAAGTGCGCGTTGCCCGCGTCGACGATCACGTCGCCCTTTTCCAGGAGCGGGACGAACTCGTCGATCACCGCGTCCGTCGGCGCGCCGGCCTTGACCATGATCACGACCTGGCGCGGCCGCTCCAGCGCGTCGACGAACTCCTGCGCCGAATACGCCGGGATGAAGTCGCCTTCGTCGCCGAACTGCTCGACCAGTTCCTTCGTCCGCTGCTCGGAACGGTTGTGCAGGGCCACCGTGTGCCCGTGCCTCGCGAGGTTCCTGGCCAGGTTGCGGCCCATGACCGCCAGGCCGGTGACCCCGATGCTCGCCTTCTTGCTCATCCGCACCCTTCCGCTTTGTTTCCCGTGCCGAGCCTATCCCCGTTGAGGGATACGGCGCCGGGGCGAGAAGGGATCAACGGGGAGTTGTCCACAACCTGGCCTGTCTGTGGACAACTCGACTGACGCGCCCCGACCCGCCCGTCGCGCCGGTACGCTGGGTTCGGGGTCGCCCCCCAGGGACGGGTGGGGGCTGCGTGTGGGGCTTTTCGGGGGTTTCAGGATGGCTTGAAAGGGTCTTTCAGGACGCAAAGTGTCTTGAACGACCCTTTCATGACGTTCGGGTGCGGGGGCGCTGGGAGGGCGCGGGTGCCGGGCGGGAGGGTTGTGAAAGCCACTTTCGTAACCTTCAACGTTGGGAAAGTGGCTTTCGCAACACCGGCAGCAGCACCGGCAGCGCAACAGTGACAGCACCGGACAGTGACAGCAGCGGCGCCGGGGCGGCGCCAGCCGTCAGGAGAAGCACCGGATCGGGGCGCCGTTGAAGGTGACCATGTCCGCCAGCGCGGCTCCGAGATCGATCGCCCCACCCCACTCGAGACCGTCCAGTTCGGCATACGCCCGGTGCAGGTTCGCCGGCAGCCGCTCCTGTTCGGACAGTGCCGCGTAGGGTCCCAGATCCGCTTCGCGAGCGGCCTGGAGCGGCGTCAGCCCGGCGGCCTTCCCGTACGAAGCGAGTTTCTGCAGAAAACCCAGGTACCCGTCGACGACGTCGATCGCTTCGGGGCCGCACACCGGCCCGTGGCCCGGCACGATCGTCTCCGGCTCCAGTTCGCGGACCAGGTCCAGCGCCTTCCGCCAGCCGGCGGGTGAGCCCATCAACGCGAAAGGGCTGCCGCCGTTGAAGATCAGGTCGCCGACGAACAGCACCCGCCGCTCCGGCAGCCAGACCAGGACGTCGTTGGTGGTGTGCGCGGCGTGTCCGGGATGGATCAGCTCCAGCCGGACGTCGCCGGCGTGAACGGTCAGCCGGTCGTCGAACACGACTTCGGGCGGCCGCAGCTCGAGATGCCCCCAGTCGTTGCCGGTGAACGAGTCCTCGTAGGTGTTGATCCCGGTCGCGACCATCACCTCGCGCGTCTTCCGGTGCCCGACGATCGTGGCGCCGGTCGCCAGGTGGTTGCCGTTCGTGTGGTCGCCGTGGTGATGCGTGTTGACCACGGTGGTCACCGGCGCCCCGCCCACCGATTCCGCCGTCGCCAGCAACGCCCTGGTACGCCGTTCGGTGGAACACGTGTCGATCACCACCGTGTGCTCGCCCGCGGCGACGATCCCGCAGTTGTTGATCCACCACGAGCCGTCCGGCTGGACGTACCCGAACACACCATCGGTGACCTGCCTGGCGAAGGGGGATTGGTCCACTCGGTCACTATGCCCGACCGGCGTGCCCGAAATGTGACGAGATCGCTCCGCCACCAGGGTGACGTACCAGGTGACTGGTGTTTTCGGCCGTTTCCTGGAACGCTGCGCAATGTCATCATCGAACCCCTCAAGGTGAAGTACCCTGGGTGGGTTCGAGTATTCGCGCGCAGGACCGCGGGCAGCCGCGGTCCTGGTTATGTGGTCCGGGAGAGCAAGGCGATGGCCAGCACCGTCACCTCGCGCCGGAAGCAGCTCGGGAACGAGCTCCGGCATGCCCGCAACGCCGCGCGGATGACACAGCAGCAGGTCGCCGAGGTTCTCGGCTGCACCCAGGGCAAGGTCAACAAGATCGAGTCCGGTGCCGTCGGGGTCAAGCTCGGGGATGTGCGATCCATGCTGAACGCGTTCGGGATCAACGGCGACGAGGCCGACACGTTGATGAACCTGGCCCGCGCCGCGGCCGGGCAGCGCGGCCACTGGTCCGGCTACCGATCCGTGGTGCCGCACTGGTTCCGCACCTTCACCGACCTCGAACCCGCGGCCGCGGAGATCCTCACCTGGCACGGCGAGCGCATCCCCGGCCCGTTGCAGTCCGAGCACTACATGCTCAAGCAGTTCACCGAAGCGGGCGCCACCGACGTGACCTCACTGGTCCGCAACCGGCTGGACCGCAAGGCCGTCTTCGAACAGCAGCAACCGCCCTACTACCGGTTCATCATCAGCGAAGGCGCCTTGCGCCGCGCTCCGGGCGGCTCCGCCCCGGCGGTGATGCTGGACCAGGTCGAGCATCTGCTGGCGCTGGACAAGCATCCGCGCGTGTACGTGCACGTGTTGCCGTTCGGTGCGCGGCTCGCCGCGGTGCCCAACGACTTCACCATCATGCGGTTTCCCGATCGCACCAGGGATTTCGTCTACATCGAACATTCCGCGGGTGGGTTGTACCTCGACGACGTCAAGGATTTCAACATCTTCGTCGACTCCTGGGACCGGCTGCGCGGCGCCGCGCTGGAACGCCAGGAGACCCGGCAGTTCCTCAAGGAACTCGCCGAGCTGTACAGAACCCAGATGCAATCCTGAGATGGATCCGCGGTTCCTGCCCGACGGTGTGGATCTCGAGCGGCCCAACGCCGCCCGGATCTACGACTGGGCGCTCGGCGGAACCGCGAACTGGGCGGTGGACAGGGAATTCGGCGAGCAGCTGGTCAAGGCCTTCCCGCTCGTGCGCACCGCGGCCAGGGCGAACAGGGCCTTCCTCGGCCGTGCGGTGCGGTATTGCGCCGAGCACGGCGTGAACCAGTTCCTCGACCTCGGTTCCGGCGTGCCGACGGTCGGCAACGTCCACGAGATCGCCGACGACGTAGACGACGACAGCCGGTGCGTGTACGTCGACAACGAGCCGGTCGCCGTGGCGCACGCCAGGATCCTGCTGGAGAGGAACGGGGATCCCGCCAGGCACGCGGTGCTCGGCGGCGACCTGCGCGACCCGGACGACATCTGGGAACGCGCCATCGACACCGGCGTGCTCGATCCGGCGAAACCGGTGGCCCTGCTCACCGTCGCGGTCCTGCATTTCGTGCCGGAGCCCGAACTCGCCGACGTCATCGCGCGCTACCGGCGCCTGCTGCCCGCGGGCTCCTTCTACGTCCTGTCCCATGTCACGATGTCCGGTGTGGAAGGTGACGAGCTGGAACAGGTCCAGCGCGTCGTGAAGCAGTACGAGCAGTCGAGCACGCCCGCGTCCTTCCGCGACAAGGAAGAGATCCTCGGTTTCTTCGGTGATTTCGACCTCGTGGCACCGGGTCTCGTCCCGGTCGGAGCATGGCGGCTGGACGACCCCCACTCGCCTGCGGTTGACTGCGCCATCGGCGGGGTCGCCCGCAAACCCGGTTTCTGACGAGGTGTGACGGTATGACGACGCAGCAGGACCCCATCGACCCGGTGGCCCCCGAAGGTGTCGATCTCGAACGACCCAACGTGGCCAGGGTGTACGACTGGTTCCTCGGCGGTTCGGCCAACTGGGCCATCGACCGCGAGTTCGGTACGCAGGTGCTGAAGCAGTTCCCGGAGGTCAAGACGTTCGCCCGCGTCGGCCGTGACTTCCTCGGCCGCGGCGTGGGTTACCTGGCCCGTCAAGGGATCACGCAGTTCCTCGACATCGGCTCCGGCGTGCCCACCGTCGGCAACGTCCACCAGATCGCGAGCGCGGTCAATCCGGACTCGCGGGTCGTGTACGTCGACATCGAACCGGTCGCCGTCGCGCATTCCCAGCTGCTGCTGGAACGGGAGGGTCTGCTCGGGCGGCACGCGGTCCTGCAGGGTGACGTGCGGGATCCCGCCGACATCTGGAAACGCGCCCTCGAGACCGGGGTGATCGACCCGCGGCAGCCGATCGGGCTGGTCATGGTCGGCCTGCTGTACTTCCTCGGCCCGGAGGAGCCCGTGCACGAGATGGTCCAGCGGTACCTCGATTTCCTGCCGTCGGGTTCGTACTTCCTGTCCTCGCATCTGACCGAGGACGGCGTCACCCGCAAGGAAGGCGACAACCGGGAGAACGTCCAGGAGCTGTACAAGAAGACGAGCGCGCCGTTCCACCTGCGGTCCCGCGCGGAGTTCGCCGCGTTCTTCGACGGGCTGGAGCTGGTGGAGCCCGGCATCGACTGGATGGCCACCTGGCATCTCGACGAAGCGGATTCCCGCGCGAGCGACCGGTTCGCGGACGACCCGACCTTCACCGGCGGACTCGGCGGACTCGGCCGCAAGCCCTGAGCGGTCAGGCCCGGCCGGTCAGATGCCCGATCAGGGGTGTCAGCTCGAACTGACCTTCGAGCGGCCGGCCGGTCCTGATCAGGTCCCGGTGCGCGCCGGGCGCGTCGACTTCGGAGTTCCACGGCGGCTGTTTGCGCAGCGGCGCCTGGATGAGGCTGAACCCGAACCGCTGACGCAGTTCGAGGCCGATGGTGCGGTGGTGGTGCTTCGCCGAGGCCAGGCGTTCGTCCTCACGGCGGAACAGCAGCGTGGTCAGACGGACGGCCATGGCGATCACACTCCCCGGCTCGGACGCGGCAACCGCGCCTGATCGGCCGAACCGGCGAGGCCGAGGCAACGCTCGCAGGGCATCCCCGAACCGACGGGGACCCATTCCAGGTGGTCGTACGGCATCGCCGCGCCGCAGCGGGCGTGCAGGAACTCGGGGTGCGAACCCCCGGTGTGCAAGTCGAAGAGATGCGCGGAGCGGCGGCTTTCGCCCGCCGTACCGGCCATGAGCCTGCCGACGGCGACTACCGTCGCCGGCATGGTGTCCTGAATGATCACGCTGATCCTCCCCCACGAGGTCGGCGGTGGGTGGTCATGCGCCGCGGGGTGGGTGTCCCTGCCGGTCACCTGCCGTCGGTGGCCTGCCGGAACGGCGAAACTCCCTGCTGACGCACCCGGTGACGTCCGTCGCCGGGATGTCCGCGTACTGCGAGCGAATCACCAACAACCGAGCCCCGGCCGCTGCGATTAATCCTACTCCTGGAATAATCTTCATGTCGAGGGTGGGCGGAGTTGATCACCCACTTGGCCGTGCGGGATAGTCCCGTTGAGGCAGGGAGAAGCCGGGACGGTGACGGTTCGCGCAGGTCGCGGCCCGCACCCCCGACCGACGTTCGGAGGTACGACCAATGGCCGATTATCCATCGGCGGCGGATTACGATCCGACCACGGCCGTGTCGCTGTTCGACGACTCCGCGTGGGAGAAGTCCTTCGCGAGTGAGCCCAACGGGGGGAACTGCGTCGAGGTCAACCTCGCCAACGAAGGCCTGGTGGGGGTCCGTGACACCAAACTGGCCAACAGTCCCGTCTTCGTCTTCGATTCCGGTGAGTGGAACGCCTTCCTCAAGGCGGTCAAAGCCGGACAGTTCGATTTGAGCCCATGACGAAAGGCTCGCGTGCCCATCGGGACACGCGAGCCATCCGATCTTCGGTCACTTCGAGTCACACCGTGGCGGGGAGCCCGTTCCCGCGCAGCCTCGATTTCGTTCGGCGCCAGGCGACGGCGATCAGGACGGCGAGGACGATCAGCGGGATCAGGCTGATCGACCAGCTCACCGCCATCGGCGGTCCCGGCTGTTCGAGCACCGCCAGATCCCGCAGTTCTCCCGCGCCCTTGCCCGCGGGGCCCTCGATCTCGAACCGGAACGTCCACGAGCCCTGTGTCTGCAGGGCACGGATGTCCAGCCCCCACACCTCCAGTTTCCGCGGATGTTTCGCGAGCGGCTGCGGACGGCCCAGCCGCCCTGTCTCCGGATTGACGAACGCGAGCGTCCCCGACTTCCCGGCGATCCCGTCGTCCGGGATGAACGTGAAGTCCAGCGATTGCATGGCGCGCAAGGGCCACGTGCTGAAGCCGACCGTCATCCCGTACGGACCGACCTGGACCCGTTCGGTGTGGACGATGTTCACCGGTTCGTAGGCGTTCGCCGCGGGTGTGGTCGCGAACAGCAGACCGATCGCCGCCGCCAGGGCCAGCAGTGTCTTACGCATGCGTGTGTTCCCCCTTCGCCGGGGCCAGCAGCCCCAGCATCCCGCCGAAACGCCACCCGGCGAACCCGCCGAGCAGCCCGACCACCGCGCCGGCGGCGGCCGTCGTGAACACGATCGGCCACCTGATCGAGTCGGCCCCGTAGACGATCGCGTTCTGGATCGGCATGCTCGCGCCGACCAGGAGTCCGCCGATTCCGCCTGCCAGCAAGGAAACGCGGCCCGCGGACCAGCCGCGCCGCGAAAGCAGATACACCGCTTCGAGTACGGCCGCGATGGGCAGCAGCGCCATCGGCATCATCGAGGGCATCGCGGGCACGCCGTCGATGTAGTCGCGCATCGGGAGGCCGACGGCGCCCGCGTACGCCTCGGCGGCCCACGGCGAGAACCACCAGGTGATCGCCTGGATGACCGCCAGCGCCGCGGCGACCCGGACCGCTCCGCCGGGCCTGGCCCGGAATCCGGCGCCCGCCGAAACCAGCAGCACCGAAAGCAACGCGATGCCGACGGAGACGACGTCGAGCCCGTCGACGTCGATCTGCTGCAGCCCCAGCACCGTCACCGTGCTGAACGCGATCAGCACACCGAGGCTGCCGACCACGCCGACGGTGCCCCAGCGGTGTTCCCGCGCGGCCGCGAACACCATGACCGTGCCGATGATGCTCAGCGTGATCGACAGCAGCAGCCCGATATGCGGTGGCGAGTCGATCACCGCGTCGAAGCCGTAGAGACCGTGCCACCACTGGTCCCACAGGCCGTACAACAGGAACATCGCCGCGCCCGTGCCGGTCACCAGATAGCCGGCCGGTGCGGCGAAGACCTTGCCGAAGACGTTGATCGCGCGGCCGCCGACCCTGGCGTCGATCGGACGGCCCGCCCGGCGCGCGGCCGTGGTCATCAGCACGACCACGAGGCTCGCGAGCCCGGAGATCGCGCTGCCCGAATACAGGAACAGATGCGGCATCGTGAAGAACGTGTCCGGGCCGACGTCGCCGTGCCATTGGATGTCCCAGGTCAGCCCGATCAGCGAGATCACCGATCCGGCCAGCACCGTGCCCGCCGGTATCAAACCGTTGCGTTCACTGCGTGCCACCGAGACGGCCCTCGCTCCTCCCGCGGTGAGATCCATACCCCCGACTCCCTCTCTTTACTTGACCAGCAAAGGAAAAACGTGCTGCGTGGCGCCGGATGGCCCGCGCAGTGAAATGGTGATCTCCCATTGCCCCGACATCGGCAGCAGAACGTCGCCGGTGCGGAACTTCCCCGGCCCCTCCGCGATCGCGGGCGACGGGGCGAGCGCGTGCCCCATCTGCGGCATCACCGGTTCGAGGGTGACGACGTCCGGCGTGGCGCCCGTGACGGTCAGCGCGAAGACGTTCCCGCCCTGATGCGGATCGTCGACCGACAGCTGCACCGTGTACGGACCCTGTGTCGAGCGCTGCACCTGTGCCCCGCCGCCGCTCGGCCACACCAGCCAGGCCACGATCGCCGCCGCGAGCACCGCGACCACGGAGATCAGCAGGACGGGTTTGCGTCCGTCCACTGTGGAGTTCACTGCGGCACCCCTTCCGCCGGGACCTCGATCCGCAGGGGCACGGTCAGCACCGTGTAGTCGCGTTCGGCCTGCAACCAGATCCGGTACTTGCCGGGCGCGGAGAAGGTGTAGGTGAACGGGACGTCGGGGCCGTACGCGGCGACGGTCTCATCCGGTTTCCCCGGCATACCAGGGGATTGCGGGAGCATCGAGTGCACATGGGCCCAGGTCGGCGCGGCAGCGGCAGCCGCGCCGACCCGGCTGTCGTCGGTGATCGGGCCGACGACGATCAGGTGGCCGAGCATGCCCAGCCAGGGTTGGAGATCCGCTTTGCCGAACCGCGCGGTGATCGTGGTCGGCGTTCCCGGTTTGACTTCGACGTCGACCGGGGTCCCGTGTACGACCCGCTTTCCCGCGCCGGCCGGCACGGGTTCGGCGGGGGAGTCCGTTCCGGCGGCGACACCCAGCGTGGTGCGGGCCAGCTGCACGCCGCCGCCTCGCCGGGCGAGTTCCGCGGCGACGGCGTAGGTCCCGGCCTCGGGCGGGGTGAACTTCACCCGGTAGTCACCGGGCCCGACCCGCACCGGATGCAGATGCCAGAGCCTGCCCGTCGGCGAGATGACGACGAGATGGATCAAAGCGTTGTCGTGCACCAAAAGGTCGTCGACGGGGCGGCCGGTCGCGCCGTCGGCGATGGCGATCCGGACCTCGGTGAGCGCACCCGATCGCGCGTTCGGCGAACGCACGGCCAGATTCACCGGCGGCCGCGAGAAGTCCACTGTGGACATCTGCGCGTTCGCGTACGGGTCCTGGATGTTGTCGATCGTCGGGTCCAGTGCGGTACCGGGCGCGGGCGGCGGCGGGGTGGACGCGGAGAGCATCGCGCCGGTGACCGCGACCGCGAGCGCGGCGACCATCCCGCCGGCCGGGATCAGCGCGAGCTGCGGCCGCTTGACGCGCAGCGCGATGACGAGACCGAGCACCAGGAAAACGCCGGCGGCGACAAACCCGCCGAAGGTGGCCTTTTCCCACGGCGGGATGACCCTGGCCGGGACGATGAACGGGATCGTCGCGGTGTCCGTCCCGTCGTCGAGGCCGAGTTCCCACGGCCCCGGCTGGTCGACCCGCAGCCGCGCCGCATGGGCGCCGGGTTTCCCGTCCAGCCGGATCGTGGTTTCGGAGAACGTCGTCCCGGCGGCCGACGCGCGCAGTTTCAGCGTTCCCGGCGCGCTTCCGGTGTGCGTGACGACGTCGACGTGCAGTGGCCCGGGCGCGATGTCCATCCGCCGCAGGATGACCGTGAGATCCCGGGTGCCGAGCGTCTGCGCGACTTGGACGTCGGCGCCGCTCGACACGCCGTCGGCCTGGGCCGATCCGCCCAGCAGCAAGGACGCCAGCGCGCAGAGCACGAGTACGCGGGCGATGACCGACGGCGTCGTGCGCCGCCCCCTCGGTGAATTCCCCATCCCGGCTGAAGTTAACGACGATGGTCTCCGAAAGCGTCACGGCGCGGGGTGAACCGGGGTCCCCCGTAAAGGGGACGATGACCCTTACCGCAGGTGGGGGTCTCCGCCGAGCAGAAACGGTTTCAGGTTTTCCAGTACGGCGTGAGGACGTTCTTCGGCGAGGAAATGGCCGCATTCTTCGATCGCCGTGCCGGTGACGTCGTTCGCGTAGTCCTGCCAGATCTCCAGTGTCGGCAGCTTTCCCAGCAGGCCGCTCGCGCCCCACAGCGCCAGCACGGGGAGTTCGAGACGGTGACCCGCGTCGAAATCGGCATCGTCCGCTTCCGCGTCGTGCGGGAAGGACGCGCGGTAGTCGTCGAAACCGGCCCGCAGGGCGCCCGGAGCGGAGAACGCGCGGATGTATTCGTCGACTGCCTCCCGGCTCAGGCCCTGCCGCTGATGCGTCCAGCGTTCGAAGAAGTAGCCGAGGTAGGCGGCGATGTCCCGGCCGGCGAGCAGTTCCGGCAGATCCGGCTGGAGGTGGAACAGCCAGTGCCAGTAGGCGCGGCCGATCTCGGCGTCGAGGCGTTTCCAGAGTTCCCTCGTGGGGATGATGTCGAGGACGGCGAGCCGGTCGACCTGATCGGCCCGGTCCAGCGCCCAGCGGTGGGCGACCCGGCCGCCGCGGTCGTGCCCGACGACGGACACGCGCTCGAAACCCAGGTGTGTGGCGAGGGCGGCGACGTCCGCCGCCATCGTGCGTTTGTCGTAGCCGTCGCGGGGCTTGTCCGATTTGCCGTAGCCGCGCAGGTCGGGGGCGATGACGGTATGCGTTTCGGCCAGTTCGCCGATGACCTCGTGCCAGCAGAAGGACGTCTGCGGCCACCCGTGCAGGAGGAAGAGCGCGGGGCCCTCTCCGGCACGCAGGTAGTGCAGGCGGATGCCGTTGACCGAAGCGGTCTCGCTTTCTAACCGGTTCATGGGGTTAGACGGTAGACCGACCTCCTAACCGATGACAAGGGTTAGAATCGCCGGATGGAGTGGGTCTTCGACGGCGGGCGACCGTGCCTCGACCTCGTGAACACCGTGCGCGAGCGGCACGAGGACGGCCGGGAGCTGCTCACCGACCCTGCCGCCCTGACGGAATGGTTGCGGCTCATGGGTTTCGCCGTCGTCGAGGCGAGCGCGGACGAACTGTCGGCCGCGCGGGCACTGCGGGAGGCCGTCGACCAAGTGCTGTTGGGTGATCCGCGGCCTGAGGATGTCGTTCTGGTCAACGAGATGGCGTCCGACGCGCCGTCGCCGTGGTTGCGTTACGACGACGGCAAGCCGGTGAAGGAGCTGAGGCCGATGTCGGTCGTCGCCGCTCTCGGCGCGCTCGCGGCCGACGCGATCGACCTCGCCACCGAGGACATCGCGGTCCGGATCTGCGCCGCCGACGACTGTGGCCTGCGGTTCTGCGACGCCTCGCCGAGGCGGTCGCGCCAGTGGTGCTCGATGGCGCGCTGTGGCAACCGGGCGAAGGCCCGCGCCCACTACGCCCGCACCCGAAAAGCGCGATTAGAGGACTAAATGCGGGGTAAGGCAAAGGCGTCGGGCGCGGTGGGGGGTACCGCCCAGGTGTCGCGAAAGCCACTTTCGGGACATCAGGTGTCGCGAAAGTGGCTTTCGCGA